>NZ_CP060706.1 GCF_003048835.2 Campylobacter concisus
AAAAATTTTAATGTGTATTCGTAAAAAAATGAGTTTAAAAAGAAAGAATTTCTCCCTCTTTTTCGAGCTATATAATAGCTGCTTCCATCGTTGATAATGTATTTTATATTGTCTAAGTTTAACTCTATTTTTTTTATTTTTGTTAATGGGCTTATTCTTGTTATTAGTGTCATTAGTCTGATACCTTTAACGAATTTTTTAAGTGTTGTAAAGTTTCAAACTCCATAAAAAATATTTTTTCGCTTTCTTGGTTTTTTATTGTGGCTCTTAATTTTCCATTTGCTAAATTTTCTAAATTGATAATTTTACAGCTATCGTTTCCGCCATCAAATTTGTTTTTAAAGTAACAATATTTTCCGATAAATCCGTCCAGATGTGAAACTCTACCGCCAAAAACTCCTGGTCTTGTTTCTAGTGTTGGGGCGTTTTTGATTTCGTTTTGTCGCATCTCTCGCAATTCTCTTAACTGCTCTTGAACTTCGTTTTTTTCTCCTACTTCTGGTGTGAAAGAAAATTTTATATGTGTTATTGGTCTGCCTCTTCCTCTTCCTTTGATTTTTTCGATTTTAAAATTTTTAAAAATAGGCTTGTTTGGGTTAAATACTGTCGGCTCGTTAAAATCTTTTATGACTTGTTTTAAAATTCGTTTGTCTATATCTGCTACTGCGTAGCTTTGTGGTATATCTAATCGTTCTAAAAAATCAGCCCAGCGCATAATAAATTCGCCACTAAGTCTAAATTGTTTGCATAGCCGATAAATGGTTTGGCTGTATTTGCTAGATAGTTCGCTAAATTCGGCTAATTCAAAAATGGTATATTGTTTTTCTTTCCAAACCCCATTTAGCATAGCTTCAAATGTTGGTGTAATTTTAACTTTGATATCTAGGGTTTTATTGTCTATATCAAATACTTCAAACAATGTAAAAAATCTTGTAGTGCGTTCGTCTAATTCAAATCTACACGCCGTTTTAATGATTTTATCAACAGCACTATGTGTTAAATTTATCGCTTCAACCATAGTTAAATTACGCTCCGTATATTGCATTATTTCATACATATTGAGCGTTATTGTTTGTGTCCCTTTGTCTTTTAGCAAAGTTAGAATTGCAAAAAATAGATTATTTTCTATCTTGGATAAGCCTTTAAAGTTCAATAAATTCAACTTGTTGTCGTATTTTGTAAGCTCTTGCATTTACGTTCCTTTTTATTTTAATGACAATTATAACATACAATGCCCTTAAAATAAAGTCCTTTAAAACTCCCAAAATGTCCTTTTAAAACTCCCAAAATGTCCTTTTAAAACTCCCAAAATGTCCTTTTAAAACTCCCAAAATGTCCTTTTAATGGTCTTGCTAGCTCCGATGTAGTCGATGTTTGCGAGGGGTCTAAAAGATAAAAGAAAAAGTATTTAAAAAGATAAAAAACGCGCGCGCGAAAAAATCGACCACTTTTTTGAAAAAATCTGACTATAAATTCGGACGCTTCAGCAGCGCTCAAATTGCTAGCGCAATTTTCGTCCGCGAGTTTTACGCCTTGCATAGTCGCTACGCTCCGCAAGGCTTTAGCAATTAGGCGAGCAAATGCTCGAGGGGCACTTATGGGGTTTGCACCCCATACCCCAAATTTTTGAAGCAAATAAACCAAAGGGCTGTCAATGCTCTTAAAGCCCCACTAGGGGGCTAGGCTTATGAAGCCTTTGTAACTAGCAAACAAAGTGCTATAATTACAATTAAGAACGTTAGACGGTTCAAATTAACCACCTCCCTTCAGAGGTGAAATTTAAAGCCAGAGGTTGCGACCCTTTGGCTTTAACCTCTACCAAAATTATATCAAATCACATTTTAAAAGTGCTAAGGCAAACACGCAGTGGCAAACTTAGCACCAGCAAACGAAGTGCGGTAGTCTTTATTGACGCCTAGCTTTAAAAACTCTCTCTTTGTTTTCAGGCTGTAAAGGGGTCAAATTTGACCGCTGTTGAGTTTTCTCTATTTGGTCGATAAATTCCTCGTCTTTTTCTTTTTCGTTCAATAGCGGCTCTGTAAGCTCACTAGAAAAGATGTTCTTAATAAAACTAAAGACATCTTTTGCGTGATTGCTGACGTAAGCCATTGCTTTTGATATGAAATTCTTTAGCTCGCTATTCTCTTGCTTGAGATTGATAATTTGGATTTCTTGAGCTTTGATAGTTTTATTTTTTTCCTCGAGGTCTTGCTCGAGCTTTTTTGTATAGAGGCTATTTTTTGCCACTTCTTCGGCTAGTTCTTGCTGTTCTAGGCGCAGCCTTTCTATTTCATCTCGCCTTTGTTTGTCAAGCGCCTTAAGCCTCTCAATTTCTGCTAGTAGTTCATCTTTGCTAAATTCCTGGTCGCTCTTTTTTATGCTCGATAAGCTATCAAAAAAGCCTTTTAAAAATCCCTTGCCCTTACTCTCTTTACGCTCTTTCTCTAGTATGGCGTTACGCTCTTTGAGGCTTAAAATTTCTCTCTCCAGCTGCTCTTTTTGCTGCGCTGCCTTTTTGTATTGCTTATGACTTAGGCGTTCAGCTTCTGAATTTTCTTGTCCTCGCTCCATTTGCAACATTTCGGCAACTGCTGTTTGTAGCTCTCTTAGGTCGGCTGGCTTGATTTTTTCTTTTCTCCAGTTTTGCTGTCCGTCCTTAACCGTTACGAAAGTTATATGAGCGTGAAAGTTGTGCTGTGGCTTGTCGTTTTTATAATGCCCCTCATCTCTATGCACGGCGATAGTGGCGCAAGTGATATTAAATTTTTGCTCGATATACTCTGCTAATTTTTGCACGTCCTCGAGCGTGTGATTTTTATTGAGATTTAAAACGGCTTCCCAGTGTGAATTTTCAAAAGTTGGTCTTTTGCCTTTTTTTGTTCCGTATGATTTTAACTCCTTGTCAAAAATTTCTCTAGCTGATTTCTCATTTTGCCAGTAAAAATTTTCTAGTCGGTCGGCTGGTTTTAGTAAATAATTTGGTTCATCTTTTCTAAAATTATGGTCGTAAGAATGCCCCTTGGATTTTTGAAAATTGATAGATGATTTTGCCATTAGTTAGCCTTTGTAAAATCTCAAGCTTGTGAGAGATTTTACCGCACGATTTATTAAAACTTGTTTTAATAAAGGATAGTGCGCACTATCCTTTATTACTCGCAAGCTCGTAATAAAGTCGTGCGTAATGCAATTTACATTCTATATCTGTTACCTTTGTAGATACCTAAAATTTCCACTAGAATTCTATATCTAAATCTAAACGGAATTATGTATTCCTCAAAAAATAAATCTGATATATCTCTGCGCCCAAAAACTTGGTTCATACGATACCTAAATGGGTCGCTAGGAACGCTTGATATTTTTTCTAAAAGTCCCCTTTGAAATTCTGCTGCCTTTTCTGCGCTTGCCTCTGCAAGAGTAGTCAAAATTTCATTTAGCTGATTATTAAAATTTGTGGTAAAAGTTACTTCTCCCTTTTCGACTTTTATATTCTCTAGGCTCTTACTCAAGTGGCTTTTCATCTCATCAAAGCTATAAAAATCCATTTCTCCCAGCAATACCCTCATTAGGGTTTCTCTTAGATTATTTGCGTCTTTCTCTGTTATATCTATGCGTGGGTCATAGTATGATATAGACGCATATGGGTCAATATCTCTTATTAGTGTTTCTATCGCATTAATAGTGCTATGCTTTGCTGTGGTTGTTATGTGCATTGAAGTTACTCTCATTTTAAAATCTCCGTATTTTGATCTGACTAAAATTTTTTGTTTTTTGGGTAAAAAATGTAATCTCCATTTTCTCTTTCATACATAGCACAATTATCTTTCAGGTATTGAAAGAAATTACCATCGTTTAAAAGATAACTATATCCAGGCGATTTAAAATCATCATCATTGTATCCATCA